>NZ_JAHXPU010000038.1:30943-42605 GCF_047308185.1 Pantoea sp. B65 | reverse complement strand
TGCCTGGCGGCTTTAGCGCGGTGGTCCCACCTGACCCCATGCCGAACTCAGAAGTGAAACGCCGTAGCGCCGATGGTAGTGTGGGGTCTCCCCATGCGAGAGTAGGGAACTGCCAGGCATCAAATTGTAGGGGCGGCATTTACGCCGCCGGTTAAGAAGCCTCATGCTCACGCATGGGGCTTTTTTGCGTCTGTGTCCCATACGAGGACAGCATTTATGCCGCCAGAAAGTCCCTTCCCGTTATTTATTCTCCAGCCTTTTCTCCAACCAAAGTCACGACAATCGGGTAAACTATACCCAGATAAATCAGTAAAGGCACAGTCATGTCCGGCGATATCAATTCATTGAAGTCCTTTAATACGTTTGCAATCGACGCCAGCGCACAACAAATCATCATCGTTGAAACGGCGGCCGAACTCTCTCAGGCATGGCAAGAGAGCCAGGAGACGCAACGCCCTTTTCTGTTGCTGGGTGAAGGCAGTAACGTGTTGTTTCTGGAAAACTACACCGGGGTTGTTGCGATCAACCGACTGAAAGGGATCAAAGTTACCGAGGATGATGATGCCTGGTATCTGCATATTGGCGCCGGTGAAAACTGGCATGCACTGGTGGAGTACAGTCTGAAAAACGGCTTTTCCGGGCTGGAAAATCTTGCCCTGATCCCCGGCTGCGTTGGTTCGGCGCCGATCCAGAATATCGGTGCCTATGGCGTGGAGCTGGATCAGATCTGTAATTACGTCGACGTGCTCAATCTGAGAAGTGGCGAGACGGAACATATCAGCGCCGCAGCATGCCAGTTTGGTTATCGCGATAGCGTATTTAAACATCACTATCGGGAAGGTTACGCCATTGTTGCTGTGGGGCTACGGCTTAATAAGATCTGGCAGCCAGTGATGACCTATGGTGATCTAACCAAACTGGATCCGGCCACGGTAACGCCGCAGGAGATCTTTGATAGTGTCTGTCAGATGCGTCGTAGCAAACTGCCGGATCCACAAGTAACCGGCAATGCCGGGAGCTTCTTCAAAAACCCGCTGGTAAGCGCTGAACAGGCGGCAACCATTGCCAGCGAATTTCCAAATATGCCGCAATATTGGCAGGAAAATGGTCAGGTAAAGCTGGCGGCCGGCTGGTTAATCGATCAATGTGATCTGAAAGGATATCGTAACGGCGGAGCGGCGGTTCATCGTCAGCAGGCACTGGTGATCATTAATCAGGAAAGTGCCACGGCACAGGATATTGTCGCGCTGGCCCATGATATTCGCCAGCGCGTCGGCGCAAAATTTAATGTCTGGCTCGAACCCGAAGTGCGTTTTATTGGCGCCGTCGGTGAAAAGGATGCTGTCGGGGTGATCGCATGAAAGATAATACTGTCCCGCTGGCGCTGGTCGGTATCTTAGCTGACGGTGAATTTCATTCTGGTGAACATCTGGGTGAAACGCTGGGCATGAGTCGCGCGGCGATTAACAAGCATATTCAGACCTTAAAAGACTGGGGCCTGGATGTCTTCACTGTTACCGGCAAAGGTTACAGCCTCTCTGCACCCCTCCAGTTACTCGATGAAGAAAGTATCGCACGGCAACTGGATCAAAACCCGGTCGCAGTTATTCCGGTGATTGATTCTACCAACCAATATCTGTTGGATCGCATGGACTCGCTGCAGTCGGGTGATGCTTGTGTTGCTGAATACCAGCAGGCCGGACGCGGGCGCCGTGGCCGCCAGTGGTTCTCCCCGTTTGGTGCCAATCTCTATTTTTCAATGTACTGGCGACTGGAGCAGGGGCCGGCAGCGGCGATGGGGCTGAGTCTGGTTATTGGTATTGTGATGGCGGAAGTGTTGAAACAGCTGGGTGCTGACGAAGTTAAAGTGAAATGGCCCAACGACATCTATCTGCATGATCGTAAACTGGCCGGTATTCTGGTTGAACTCAGTGGTAAAACCGGAGATGCGGCACAAATTGTGATTGGCGCCGGAATTAATCTGGCGATGCGTTCAGCAGATACGACGGTGGTGAATCAGGGGTGGGTCACGCTGCAGGAAGCGGGTATCAATATCGACCGCAATGTGCTTACTGCCATGCTAGTGAATAAGATGCGACACACATTACTGGAATTTGAACGCGAAGGATTAGCGCCTTTTGTTCAGCGCTGGTCGGTACTGGATAATTATCTCAATCGTCCGGTAAAACTGCTGATTGGCGATCGGGAAGTTCTGGGTATTGCCCGCGGAATTGATCAGCAGGGCGCGCTACTGCTGGAACAGGATGGCGTAACCAAAGCCTGGGTTGGCGGAGAGATATCTCTCCGGCCACAGCAGTAATATTGTTTTAGCGGGAGGCTAAAATGCCTCCGGCTGAGAACAGCAGAAGATAAGTTAATTCCCCCTGCCGGTTATGATGCACTATCATCGTCGGCAATATACCATCTTAACGAGTTGGATATGGGGGCCGGTGTAACGATAACTCGCTGTTGTTGAACAAGTTTAAGTAACAAGCTCCGCGTCTGATAGATGCCCAGTTCGCAGTCTTCAGCGAGGACCCTGGTACTGATCCACTCATTAAACTCCGGCGGTGGTTGCTTCTGACAGCGTTTATGCAATGCATAATACAGCTGTTCCAGCAGTATATTGCGCTTATTCCCTCTACTGGTTTTCTCCGGGGCAACGGTTTTTTCCTGTTCTGGCCAGCTAATCGCGTCTTCAGTATGCAGCAGCAGATCGGAAGCCAAAGGCTGTAAAGGTAAATTTCCATTTCTCATAAATAGTGAACTCCTTATCAAATGAACTGGCAGAAAGACCAATTAGGATAGTTCTTGTAAATCCCTTTTAAACAGTTATTTATGAAAACGCGAGGCGAAGGTTCCCCACCGGGAAAAACCAAGCGTGGGCGATATTGTAGACGGTAAATGGTTTCGGTGAACTAATATTTTAATAAAATAGAAGTGAATAGTGTTTCATGCTGAACTGTGTGTTGTTGCGACTGCTTGTGTCGCAATTAATTGCCGGAAGTTATCTGATAAGTGAAAAGTTTTGTATTTTCCGACCTTAAAAAAATCCCTTTTAAATTCTTTTTCTTCTTTGTAAAGTTTATATGACAATTTGATGCGATGTTGCAGGCTGGAAAGGTAGCTTGCAAATTATTTCATTTTAAATGTCAACTGCATTCGTGGTTTATGCGTTGTCATAAAACTCCTCTTTAATGATGTGAACGATCATTGGGGCTATTTATGGCGTTCGCTATTTATAAACTCATCTCGATAACAGTGTTGATGTTTTCATCATAAAACATGAAAGCATGCCCTGTAAAAAATATGATTAAATTTACAAAGGATTAGGAATTAATGGAATTTAATAAAATCATGATGGCTGCGGTGATGATATTTGGTTCAGTTTCGATTGTGGATGCGGCAGACTCTGGTCATGGTACGGTGACTTTTCAGGGATCGATTATTGACTCGCCTTGTTCAATCAATCCGGACACTATTGATCAAACCATCGCTCTGGGTCAGATATCCAGTGTCGCACTTTCAGCAAGTGGCAACACCGGCAGCTCTCTGCCACGTCACTTTCAGATCAAACTGGAAAACTGTGACACCTCAACATTAAGTACGGTACAGAGCAAATTTACCGGCCCGGTATCAGACTATGATGCGGATAGTCTGGCGATCAGCGGCACCGCCAGTGGGGCCAGCATTGTAATGACCGACGGCAGCAACCAGAAAGTTAAACTGGGGGTTGCCACCACGCCTCAACCTCTGCAGACAGGCTTTAATACCTTAAGTTTTAATGCTTATCTGCAGGGGGGGGGTGCATCCGCAACCATTGTGCCAGGCGAATTCCAGAGCGTTGCCAATTTCACGCTATCATATCAATAAGCCGGGCGGGGCATGCGGAGAAGTTCGCCCTGTGCCCTTGTTAAGTGGTAATCCCGCCGCTATCAGGCATCTGTAATCTGAATGAAAGTTTTATCTGGCGTTAATTTTTTTCAAATGGGGCGCAATTAGTTACCATAAAATTACCGGGAAAGGAAAGGATATAGCCTGAACGCGAAATTGAGGTAAGTGTCTTAAAAATCTTTCGGCTTGTTATTCTGCTATCAGGTTAATTATCTGATGTCATGCACATTGGCCTGAAATTATGACACCAGAGTATTTTTGGTCTGATAACAACTAAAAATAAGAAATAATACCAATGACCAGTAAAAACAATGGACGTTTTAATTATTATGTGAAATGGATAAAATTTTTATTTTTTGTATGGCTGACAGGCGGTCAGTCGGTAGCTGCGGCAGAGATTCATTTCAATACTGATGTAATGGATCTGGAAGACCGGGAAAACATTAATATCGGGCTATTCTCACGGCAGGGCTTCATTTTTCCCGGAACTTATCAGATGACTATTATGCTTAACCGACAGGATTTACCGGAGCAGGAGATCGCTTTTTATCCGCCTGATAATAATCCTAATGGTAGCGAGGCTTGTCTGACCCCAGACGATGTGGCGACATTAGGTATTAAAACGGAGTTGCTGGGCAAACTTACCTGGTGGCGGCAGGGTGAGTGCCTTGATATTGCCAGTATTGCGGGCATGGAAGTGCATGGCGATCTGGGGCATGCGCTGCTTACCGTTAAGATCCCGGAAAGCTGGCTGGAATATCTGGCGCCGAATTGGGATCCCCCCTCACGTTGGGATGAGGGGATTCCGGGGATATTGCTGGACTATAACCTGAATATGCAGCTCCTTGAACAGCATCAGTACCACTCTAAGGGTTACAACTACAGTGGTAATGGCGTGACCGGCGCCAATCTGGATGCCTGGCGTCTGCGCGCTGAGTGGCAGGCAAGCGGGGCGCATAGCAGCGGAAGCGGCGTTAGCAATCAGCAGACGTTTGACTGGAGTCGTTATTATGGCTGGCGGGCGATTCCTCGTCTGCGCGCACGGCTCACGCTGGGTGAGGACTATCTTAACTCCGCCATTTTTGACAGCTTCCGCTTTGCCGGGGTTAGTCTCAATTCAGACGATAGTATGTTGCCTCCCGGCCTGCGTGGCTATGCGCCGGAAGTTAATGGCATTGCCAGGACCAATGCGAAAGTAGTGGTAAGTCAGCAGCAACGCATCCTGTATGAAACGCAGGTTCCTGCCGGGCCCTTTCGGCTTCAGGATCTCAGCGATGCGGTCGCCGGGAAGCTGGATGTGCGTATTGAGGAGCAGGACGGGACGGTTCAGCATTTCCAGCTGGATACCGCCGCTATCCCTTATCTTACCCGGCCAGGAATGGTGCGTTATAAATTTGCCGCCGGTAAACCTGCCGCTTATTCGCATCAGCTGGCCGACCCACTGTTTGTCACCGCTGAATTTTCCTGGGGCGTTGCGAATGGCTGGTCAGCCTATGGCGGCACGATGCTTGGTGATGATTATCACGCCCTGTCCGCCGGTGTCGGGCGCGACCTGTTTATCTTCGGCGCTCTTTCACTCGATACTACCTTCTCGCGGGCAGTTTTACCGGCGGATGAGACCTTAAGCGGCAACGCCTGGCGACTGAGCTATGCCAAACGTTTTAATGAGTCAGCCAGTCAGATCACCTTTGCGGGTTATCGTTTTTCCGATCGTGATTTTATGGCAATGCCTGATTATCTTGACGCCATTGCCCGCGGAGTCGCGGCCGACAGAAGCAAGCAGCTGTATACCGTTACTTTTAATCAACAGTTTCCCCGTTGGGGATTCGGGGCATACCTGAATTACAGCCATCAAACCTGGTGGGACCGTTCTGCCAGCGATCGTTACGACCTGACGTTATCGCGCTACTTTGATGTCGGGCGCTGGAAAAATATCTCAGCTTCGCTGGCGGGCTATCGCAATAAGTTCCGCGACAGTAATGATGACGGCGGCTGGCTCTCCTTTTCGTTACCCTGGGGAACACAGTCAACAGTCAGTTATAACCTCTCCTCCCAAAACCAGCGCTACGAACAGAGTGTGAGTTATTTCAGACACCTCAGTCAGCATAACAAGTATCAGTTAAATGCCGGTAGCGCATCTCAGGGCGGGGCAGTGAGTGGTTTTTATTACCATGACGGCGGCAGTGCCCAACTCAGCGCCAATGCCGGCTATCAGCATGGACGTTATACCTCTGCCGGATTGTCGCTGCAGGGAGGGGCAACGCTTACGCCTCAGGGCGGCGCCTTGCATCGCACATCCATTGCGGGGGGCACCCGCCTGCTGGTCGATAGCGATGGCGTGCCTGGGGTACCGGTGCGTGGATACGGTAGTCCGACAACAACCAACGTCTTTGGCAAAGCGGTGATTAGCGAGGTGAACAGTTATTACCGCAATAACGCGCGGATTGATGTTGAAAAGCTGGCTGACAATGCTGAGGCAATCCGCTCGGTGGTGCAGGCCACCCTGACGGAAGGGGCGATTGGCTATCGTAAGTTCAATGTGATTGCCGGTTTAAAAGCGATGGCCAATATTCGCCTTGAAGATGGCAGCTATCCGCCTTTTGGCGCGTTGGTACGCAACGATAAAAAACAGCAGACGGGAATGGTCAGCGAAGGGGGCAGCGTCTGGCTGAGCGGTATCCGCGCCGGTGAGAAAATGTCAGTGGAATGGGGCGGTGATGCGCAGTGCTATGTGGAAATGCCAGCGTCGCTGCCACAGCAGCAACTGGCGGAGATGCTCCTGCCTTGCCGCGTCTGAAGGGCGATCGTACGGGAGGGGCGCTGCCCCGGTTAATGATGGTTATAGGGATGAACAGTTATTCTATGAAATTGAAGTGGTTAAGCAAGGCAGCGACCGCCGCATCATTGCTGATGTTCGGCGTGCCCGCCAGCCTGGCGGCAATTGCGCTGGATCGTACCCGGGTGATCTATAACGCCGGTGACAAGGCGGTAGGTCTGAGTATCAGCAATGAAAACCCTAAATTGCCCTATTTAGCTCAGGGCTGGTTGACGGATGATCAGGGGCAGAAAATTACGTCGCCACTGGTGGTATTGCCGCCGCTGCAACGAATCGAGCCGGGGGAGAGAAGCCAGATAAAAATCCAGGCGCTGCCGCTGGCGGACTCCCTGCCTCAGGATCGCGAAACGCTTTTTTACTTCAACTTACGCGAAGTTCCGCCGCGCAGCGATAAGCCCAATACTTTGCAGATTGCGCTGCAGACCAGCATTAAGCTTTTTTATCGCCCAAAGGGGATTGTGGCGGGGGAAGCGGCACGACGTCAGCCGTGGCAGCAACAACTGACGCTCACCCGGCTGGGCGAACGATACCAGGTGCATAATCCTACGCCTTACTACATCACTCTTGTGGACGCGAAGCCGCATAGCGCGCAACCGACCGTTGCGGGTTTTGAGCCAGTGATGGTTGCGCCCTATAGCGAGACATTGCTGGGCGGCAAGGCCTCTTTGCTGGGTCTGTCGCCGGTGCTGACGTATATCAACGACTATGGCGGCCGCCCTGAACTGCTATTTCGCTGCGCAGAACAGTCCTGCCGTGTAACGCTTAATCATTAGTGCCCGGGAGCTACGCATATGGATCGATGCATAACACTGTTTCACCGCGCCAGGAGCGCAATGGCAATGGTTGTACTGGCGACGCTGAGTAATAGTGGCCAGGCCGCGCCACAGCAACCGATTACGCTGCGTGTGGCGCTCAGTGTTCCGGCTTGCGAAATCAACCAGGGGCAAGCCATTGATGTTGATTTTGGTAACGACGTATATACCAGTCAGGTGAATGGCGACAACTATAAAAAAACTATCGGCTTCAGCCTGAACTGTGACAGCAGCAGCCCCACCGCCATGCGCCTGCGATTTGAGGGCCACGGCGCCAGCTTCGATTCCGGCGTGCTGAGCACCACCATCCGCGACCTTGGTATCAGGCTGCTGCTGGGTAGCGGTGCAGGAGCGCCACTGAGACTGGGGAGTTGGGTTAATTTTGAACGATCGGGCGCGATGCCGATATTGCAGGCGGTGCTGGTTAAACGGCCAGGATCAACCCTGTCCGCCGGTGCATTTAGCGGCGCCGCCACCCTGGTCGTGGAGCATGTATGAGACGGGCCAGCCGGGGTGCATGGCGCAGCGGGCTGCCGGCTGCCATGCTGTTGATATCGGAGGTATACGCCAGTGCTGTTGCGGTCAATTTCAGCGGAACACTGATCGAGCCGCCCGCCTGTACGATTAACCATGGTCAGCGTATTGATGTCGATTTTGGCGACAATGTCGGTGCTCATCTCGTCGATGGTCAGAACTATCGGCGTACTATCGACTATCAGCTGGCATGCCCTGCCGCCGCACCGCCGCTGGTCCTCACGCTGATGATGACTGGAGGGGTCACCGAATTTGATGCGGCGGCGATCAATACCAATATCGCCGATTTAGGGATTCAGCTGCTACATGATGGCATACCGCTGACGCTGAATATGCCGATCGCGCTGGATATGACACGACCACCGCTGCTGCAGGCTGTTCCGGTTAAACGGGCCGGCGCCAGCCTGGCCAGAGGGCGATTTGCCGCCACGGCCACACTGCATGCCGGTTATTGGTAGCCTTCAGCAGATGATGGCGCCATGACGCGAGGACAGGACAACGGAATGTGTATCACTCGTCGCGCAATATTAATCATCTTAATCGTGTTTCTGCTGCTACCCGCCGAAGCCGCGCGTGCAGGGGCTTATGTTTTTCCGGTCTCTTTTAACAATTTACAGGTTGCTCATAAGCTATTGAGTTGGGAAGAGAACGAAACCGATATTAACCCCTGTTATCAATGGCCGGCTTGTTATGTCGGGATGGATGTGATGTACAGCAGCCATGCCCCCAGTATGTACTCAAGCTGTGTTTTGCATCGCAACTGTATCCGCATTGAGGGCTACCGCACCCGCAAAGCAGTGATGGAGGCCTGGCGCCGCGACATGGGGATCCCTTTTTCCGGTAGTTTTACCGTCGAGGACCGCTCTGCCAGCTGTGTTGGTCTGTTTTATATCGATCAACCGAAACAGCCTGCGCCGGAGAATTATACTGCCGCACGCTTTCCTGGCTCGGTATGTGGTGAGCTGCCGCCGGTAAATCAGGCCTGCCATGTCGCGTTACAGCCGGAAATTGATTTTGGCATGCTTAATAACAATCAGGTCAATGGTATCAGCCGTGATATCAGCGGACAGCTGTATTGCGCCTTAGCCGGCACGATTACGCTGTACGGTGAGTCTTTGCTGGGAGAACCGGAGATTTACTTCGATGGCACGCGGAGAAACTTCTACAGCACCCTGAGGATTGATCATCAGGATGCCTCGGGCGGCGTGAGTTTCACCCTGCCGGGAAACGATGTGCGGCAGAGTTTCACGCTCAGGGCGACACTGCATGCGGCAACGCCACCCGAAGCCGGGCATTACGCTGGCACCGGCATTGTCTATATCTCTTATCTCTGAGGATGTTCCGGATATCCGGCATCGCAGCCGTATTCTGCGATGCCGGCCAGGCTATTTGCGTAACCGGACACATTCCACGGCGTGATTGGCGCTCTTGGTCATGATCAGACTGGCCCGCTCACGGGTAGGCAGAATATTTTCTTTCAGATTAAGCCAGTTAATCTCTTTCCATAACTGCATGGCGATCGCCACCGCTTCCTGTTCCGGGAGCTGCGCGTAGTGGTGGAAGTAGGAGTCCGGATCGGTAAAAGCACCCTGGCGGAATTTCAGGAAGCGATTGATATACCAGGTTTCCAGCAACTCTTCCGGGGCGTCGACATAGATAGAAAAATCGACGAAATCCGACACGAAAACATGATGCGGATCGTGCGGATAATCCATTCCGGTTTGCAGAACATTCAGACCTTCCAGAATCAGAATATCGGGCTGCTGCACCACTTTGTCGCCATCGGGAATAACATCATAAATCAGATGTGAATAAACCGGAGCGGTGACCTGTGAAGCGCCGGATTTCAGGTCAGAAACGAAATTGACCAGCCGGTGCATATCGTAGGATTGGGGGAAACCCTTCTTCTTCATCAGACCACGCTGCTTCAGCACGTCATTCGGGTGCAGAAAGCCATCGGTGGTAATCAGCTCAACACGGCGATGTTCCGGCCAGCGGCTAAGCAGCGCCTGCAACACGCGCGCAGTGGTGCTTTTACCGACCGCAACGCTGCCGGCAATACTGATGATATAGGGAACTTTCTGACCGTCCGTTCCCAGAAACTGTTCCAGTACCGCCTGACGGCGGACGTTGGAACTGATATAGAAATTTAGCAGACGTGACAACGGCAAATAGATCTCGGCCACTTCTTCCAGTGAGAGATCTTCATTAATACCTTTCAGACGCACAATCTCTTCTTCGGAAAGCGTCATGGGTACGGAGTCACGTAATGCAGCCCACTGGTTCCTGTCGAACTGTAAATAGGGCGTAGTTACCGGGGAATCTTTTTTGCTCATATGCATGCTTCTGCCAGCAAATATTTACCAGTCAGTACGTTGCCAGGGGCTGACGAGCTCGCGTCATCTCCTTTATCAACTAACGTAATCAGGTAAATTTCAGAAAACAATGCGCAGGAGGTTAACACCAGTAAGGCGGGAAAAAGAAGGAAAAAGATAAATGCGCGGATGCAATCGCAACGGCACCCGCACTTTTTAAATTTAGTTAACTGGCAACTGCGGGTCTGCGTCGATTAACAAACCAGCCAGTGGCATATATTAACCGGCGAGGTGGCGCGGGTGATGACATTTGTATGAAGATTGCGCAGACGGACGGACGTGAGGAAGATACTCTGGTTGGCAAAGGTTAGCGCGGCTGGCAGAAAAACCGCCTGCCATGCGCTTTTGCTGGACGATTTTTCTCCATTAAAGCGTTAATTTGCGAACTTTTGCACAAATAATAAGCGATAGCGCATTTATCGCAATTTTTTTGTTGCATCCCACGGCCGCACTTCCTAGAATGCGCGTCACTTGATGCCGGCTTAGCTCAGTTGGTAGAGCAACTGACTTGTAATCAGTAGGTCACCAGTTCGATTCCGGTAGCCGGCACCATCAAGTACCCAGGTGGGGTTCCCGAGCGGCCAAAGGGAGCAGACTGTAAATCTGCCGTCACAGACTTCGAAGGTTCGAATCCTTCCCCCACCACCATATTCAGGCTGAGCTCAAGCACAGTCAGGGCCAACAAGCTTAGCGGGTTGGCTCGAATAATAAGTCATCTTGTCTTATTATTCGCAAGCTACAGAAAGAACAGGTAGCCGAGTTCCAGGTTGCGGGCATCGTATAATGGCTATTACCTCAGCCTTCCAAGCTGATGATGCGGGTTCGATTCCCGCTGCCCGCTCCAAGATGTGCTGATATGGCTCAGTTGGTAGAGCGCACCCTTGGTAAGGGTGAGGTCCCCAGTTCGACTCTGGGTATCAGCACCACTTCATAATCTCCCTCCCTGATTCTTCTCTGTGACAATAAAATTCAACAGTTCAGGCTATGCCTGGTTGATGTGGTGATATCACCGATTTATCCGTGTCTTAGAGGGACAATCGATGTCTAAAGAAAAATTTGAACGTTCAAAACCGCACGTCAACGTCGGTACTATCGGCCACGTTGACCACGGTAAAACTACCCTGACTGCAGCTATCACCACCGTACTGGCTAAAACCTACGGCGGTTCTGCTCGTGCATTCGACCAGATCGATAACGCGCCGGAAGAAAAG
>NZ_JAHXPU010000038.1:0-30893 GCF_047308185.1 Pantoea sp. B65 | reverse complement strand
CGCGCCGGAAGAAAAGGCTCGTGGTATCACCATCAACACTTCTCACGTTGAATATGACACCCCGTCTCGCCACTACGCGCACGTTGACTGCCCGGGACACGCCGACTACGTCAAAAACATGATCACCGGTGCTGCACAGATGGACGGCGCTATCCTGGTTGTTGCTGCGACTGACGGCCCAATGCCTCAGACCCGTGAGCACATCCTGCTGGGCCGCCAGGTTGGCGTTCCTTTCATCATCGTGTTCCTGAACAAATGCGACATGGTTGATGACGAAGAGCTGCTGGAACTGGTTGAGATGGAAGTGCGTGAGCTGCTGTCTGCTTACGATTTCCCTGGCGATGATCTGCCAATCGTTCGTGGTTCTGCTCTGAAAGCGCTGCAAGGCGAACCAGAGTGGGAAGAGAAAATCATCGAACTGGCTGGTCACCTGGATTCTTACATCCCGGAACCAGAACGTGCGATTGATAAGCCATTCCTGCTGCCTATCGAAGACGTATTCTCCATCTCCGGCCGTGGTACTGTTGTTACCGGTCGTGTAGAGCGCGGTGTGGTTAAAGTTGGTGAAGAAGTTGAAATCGTCGGTATCAAACCTACCGTGAAATCAACCTGTACCGGCGTTGAAATGTTCCGCAAACTGCTGGACGAAGGCCGTGCTGGTGAGAACGTCGGTGTTCTGCTGCGTGGTATCAAACGTGAAGATATCGAACGTGGTCAGGTTCTGGCTAAGCCAGGCTCAATCAAGCCACACACCACTTTCGATTCTGAAGTTTACATCCTGTCTAAAGACGAAGGCGGCCGTCATACTCCGTTCTTCAAAGGCTACCGTCCACAGTTCTACTTCCGTACTACTGACGTGACCGGTACCATCGAACTGCCAGAAGGCGTTGAGATGGTTATGCCTGGCGACAACGTAAACATGAAAGTGACCCTGATCCACCCAATCGCGATGGATGACGGTCTGCGTTTCGCAATCCGTGAAGGCGGCCGTACTGTAGGTGCGGGCGTTGTTGCTAAAGTTATCGCGTAATCGCTGATAATATTTGACGCAACGCACAAGAAGAGGGCATCATTTGATGCCCTTTTTGCACGCTGTAACATAGAACCTGACTCATCAGTGATTTTCGGTCATAATCATTGCTGAGGCAGGCTCTGTAGCACGGCGTTAGATACCGAGTTACGCCTCACAGCATTATTCGGTTTGGTTGCCCCGCAACGCGGGGCAAAATAGTTTCTGATTTATTGTGGCAGGTTGGTTTATGAGTGCTAATACCGAAGCTCAAGGGAGCGGGCGCGGCCTGGAAGCGATAAAGTGGTTAGTCGTTGCCATTTTGCTTATCGTGGCTATCGTAGGTAACTACTACTATCGCGAAATTTCATTGCCGTTACGTGCGCTGGCCGTCGTTGTCCTGATTGCCGCCGCGGGTGGCATCGCGCTGTTGACGACGAAAGGTAAAGCTACGGTGGCTTTTGCTCGTGAAGCAAGAACCGAAGTCCGTAAAGTCATCTGGCCTACTCGTCAGGAAACGTTGCATACCACCCTAATCGTTGCCGCGGTTACCGCCGTGATGTCACTGATTTTGTGGGGGCTGGATGGTATTCTGGTCCGTCTGGTATCGTTTATCACTGGCCTGAGGTTCTGAGATGTCTGAAGCTCCAAAAAAGCGCTGGTACGTCGTTCAGGCGTTTTCCGGTTTTGAAGGCCGCGTAGCCCAATCGCTGCGTGAGCATATCAAGTTACATAACATGGAAGAGCTGTTTGGCGATGTCATGGTTCCAACTGAAGAAGTGGTTGAGATCCGTGGTGGCCAGCGTCGCAAAAGCGAGCGCAAATTCTTCCCTGGTTACGTTCTGGTACAGATGGTCATGAACGATGCAAGCTGGCACTTAGTGCGTAGCGTGCCGCGCGTCATGGGCTTTATTGGCGGAACGTCAGATCGCCCGGCACCGATTAGCGATAAAGAAGTCGATGCGATCATGAACCGTCTGCAGCAGGCTGGCGATAAGCCACGTCCAAAGACGCTGTTCGAGCCAGGCGAAATGGTTCGCGTCAACGATGGTCCGTTTGCCGACTTCAACGGCGTGGTCGAAGAAGTCGATTACGAAAAAAGCCGCCTGAAAGTGTCGGTTTCCATCTTTGGCCGTGCAACGCCAGTGGAACTCGACTTCGGTCAGGTAGAAAAAGGCTGATAATCGCTGCGGCCACCCGGATGGCGTTATCGTCGCCCGGTGAAGAGTGCATGCATTGACCGATTATTGGTTGCGGAAGGCGCGAAATTGAAATACAATTTCGCGCCTTTTGTTTTTACGCGCTGCTTCGGCGCGTGAATATTGAGTGTTAACTGCCATCGGCGGCGCGGGTATTTTACATGCGCGCAGCGCGGAGAAACCGCAGCGTACTTTGCGTACCTGGGGAATTTCGGGCGCTGCGTAAGCGCAAAGTATCCAGTAAGCCAGGCAGGGAACAAAACCACGGGGAGCTTCTTGCGAAGCGCTACCACCCAATAGAGGAATTATCATGGCTAAGAAAGTACAAGCCTACGTCAAACTGCAGGTTTCTGCGGGTATGGCTAACCCAAGTCCACCAGTTGGTCCAGCTCTGGGCCAGCAGGGTGTTAACATCATGGAATTCTGTAAAGCGTTCAACGCCAAAACAGACAGCCTGGAAAAAGGTCTGCCAATTCCTGTTGTTATTACCGTTTATTCTGACCGTTCTTTCACTTTCGTTACCAAGACTCCGCCAGCAGCAGTTCTGCTGAAAAAAGCGGCAGGCGTTAAGTCTGGTTCCGGTAAGCCGAACAAAGATAAAGTCGGTAAAGTAACTCGTGCTCAGGTACGTGAAATCGCAGAAACCAAAGCTGCGGACATGACTGGTGCTGACGTTGAAGCGATGTCTCGCTCAATCGAAGGTACTGCTCGTTCCATGGGCCTGGTAGTGGAGGACTAAGAAATGGCTAAGCTGACCAAGCGCATGCGCGTGATCCGTGACAAAGTTGATGCAACTAAACAATATGACATCAACGAAGCTGTTGCTCTGCTGAAAGAACTGGCTACTGCCAAGTTCGTAGAAAGCGTTGACGTAGCTGTAAACTTAGGGATTGATGCTCGTAAATCTGACCAGAACGTGCGTGGTGCAACTGTACTGCCACACGGTACTGGCCGTTCCGTTCGCGTAGCCGTATTTACCCAGGGTGCAAACGCTGAAGCTGCTAAAGCTGCAGGCGCTGAACTGGTAGGTATGGAAGATCTGGCTGACCAGATCAAAAAAGGCGAAATGAACTTCGACGTGGTTATCGCATCTCCAGATGCAATGCGCGTTGTTGGCCAGCTGGGTCAGGTTCTGGGCCCACGTGGCCTGATGCCAAACCCGAAAGTTGGTACCGTAACTCCTAACGTTGCTGAAGCGGTTAAGAACGCTAAAGCAGGTCAGGTTCGTTACCGTAACGACAAAAACGGCATCATCCATACCACTATCGGTAAGGTTGATTTCGAATCAGACAAACTGAAAGAAAACCTGGAAGCTCTGCTGGTTGCGCTGAAAAAAGCTAAACCATCTCAGGCGAAAGGCATTTTCATCAAGAAAATCAGCCTGTCCACCACCATGGGTGCTGGCGTAGCGGTTGATCAGGCTGGTCTGAACGCCGTAGCGAACTAATTCGCTGCTTTACGCGGGCGCAAGTTTCGTCTAGAATCTTACGCCCGTTGTTCTGTTAACAGACAGAACCAGGATTTAAGGCATTTTCGCTGCGGCGTAGCAGCGGAAATGGCGCAGAAGTTTAAGAATTTCCGGTTGGAGCCTGGCCTTATCCAGGCCTCCGTCCAAGACCGCAGGTGTCTTATTCATAGCCAGCAGATTTCGGGTTACTGAAAGATGAAGGGTATGGGACTTAATCGTCCTGCGTAGACGGTGACAGAGCCTAAAGAATTTTTTTCTTATCTGGATTCTGCTCACCGTGCTTTAGCGCTTATCTTCGGCAACGC
This sequence comes from Pantoea sp. B65, assembly GCF_047308185.1. NCBI lineage: Bacteria > Pseudomonadati > Pseudomonadota > Gammaproteobacteria > Enterobacterales > Erwiniaceae > Pantoea > Pantoea sp. B65. Next base: position 26,912 of record NZ_JAHXPU010000038.1, on the reverse strand, counting down.
AGATAAGTGAAGTGAGTTTCGGGGAAATCCTTCCCCGACCAAAAATCCAGGAGCACAAGCTAATGGCATTAAATCTTCAAGACAAACAAGCGATTGTTGCTGAAGTCACCGAAGTAGCCAAAGGCGCGCTGTCTGCGGTAGTTGCGGATTCTCGTGGCGTTACCGTAGATAAAATGACCGAACTGCGTAAAGCAGGTCGTGAAGCTGGCGTTTACATGCGTGTTGTTCGTAACACCCTGCTGCGCCGCGTCGTTGAAGGTACTCAGTTTGAGTGCCTGAAAGACACGTTTGTTGGTCCAACCTTGATTGCATACTCTATGGAACACCCGGGCGCTGCTGCTCGTCTGTTCAAAGAGTTCGCGAAAGCGAATGCAAAATTCGAGGTTAAAGCTGCAGCCTTTGAAGGTGAGCTGATCACGGCGGCAAATATTGACCGTCTGGCAACTCTGCCTACTTACGATGAAGCAATCGCACGCCTGATGGCAACCATGAAAGAAGCCGCTGCCGGCAAACTGGTTCGCACTCTGGCTGCTATTCGCGATGCGAAAGAAGCTGCTTAATTGCACTTTTTTCTCTAACGCACTTGCTTACGTATAAACTATTTCTGATTCTTAGGAACAATTGTTATGTCAACTATCACTAAAGACCAAATCATTGACGCGGTTGCAGCGCTTTCTGTAATGGAAGTTGTTGAACTGATCGCTGCTATGGAAGAAAAATTCGGCGTTTCTGCTGCTGCTGCTGTAGCTGTTGCTGCGGGCCCGGCTGAAGCTGTTGAAGAAAAAACTGAGTTCGACGTTGTACTGAAAGGTATCGGCGCTAACAAAGTTGCTGTAATCAAAGCAGTACGTAGCGCAACTGGTCTGGGCCTGAAAGAAGCTAAAGACCTGGTTGAGTCTGCACCAGCAACTCTGAAAGAAGGCATCAGCAAAGATGACGCAGCTGCACTTGAAGCTGCTCTGAAAGAAGCTGGCGCTGAAGTTGAAATCAAATAAGACAACCTTCCAGGTTGCAGCCTGATTAATCAGGCTGATGGCTGGTGACTTTTTGGTCACCAGCCTTTTTGCGCTCAAGGACCTCAATGGGGTTTCACACTGTTTAGCCATTGAAGTTCCTCAATATCTTTTTCTATCGACGCCTTAATATACTGCTTTCCAGTGAAGGCTCCCTGTCTGCACCAGAGCAATGAAATGATTTAAGAGTGATAGAAAGACGTATTGCGGAGAGTGATCTCCTCACTTTCCGAAAACAAAATAGTGTTGCATGAACTGTCCTCCAGGACGGACAGAGTGGGTCACTGATCAGCGAGCTGAGGAACCCTATGGTTTACTCCTATACCGAGAAAAAACGCATTCGTAAGGATTTTGGTAAACGTCCACAAGTTCTGGACATTCCATATCTCCTTTCTATCCAGCTTGACTCGTTCCAGAAGTTTATCGAGCAAGATCCGGAAGGTCAGTACGGGCTGGAAGCAGCATTCCGTTCTGTATTCCCAATTCAGAGCTATAGCGGTAATTCCGAGCTGCAATATGTCAGCTACCGCTTGGGCGAACCTGTATTTGATGTTAAAGAATGTCAGATCCGTGGCGTGACGTTTTCTGCACCGCTGCGCGTGAAACTGCGTCTGGTGATCTACGAGCGCGAAGCGCCGGAAGGCACTGTTAAAGACATCAAAGAGCAAGAAGTTTACATGGGCGAAATTCCGCTCATGACCGATAACGGTACCTTTGTTATCAACGGTACAGAAAGGGTTATCGTTTCTCAGCTGCATCGTAGTCCTGGCGTGTTCTTCGACAGCGATAAGGGTAAAACCCACTCATCGGGTAAAGTGCTGTATAACGCACGTATTATTCCTTACCGCGGTTCATGGCTGGACTTCGAATTCGATCCGAAAGACAACCTGTTCGTTCGTATTGACCGTCGCCGTAAACTGCCTGCGACCATCATTCTGCGCGCACTGAACTTCACCACTGAACAGATCCTTGACCTGTTCTTCGAGAAAGTGGTGTACGAGATCCGTGATAACAAGCTGCAGATGGAACTGATCCCTGAGCGTCTGCGTGGCGAAACCGCTTCTTTTGATATTGAAGCGAACGGCACGGTATACGTTGAGAAAGGCCGTCGTATTACAGCGCGTCACATCCGTCAGCTGGAAAAAGATAACGTCGGACATATCGAAGTTCCGGTTGAATACATCGCAGGTAAGGTCGTTGGTAAAGATTACATCGACGAAAACACCGGCGAACTGATTGTTGCTGCCAACATGGAGCTGTCGTTGGATCTGCTGGCGAAACTGAGCCAGTCAGGACACAAGCGTATCGAAACGCTGTTCACCAACGACCTGGACCACGGTCCTTACATGTCAGAAACCATACGTGTCGACCCAACCAATGACCGCCTGAGCGCGCTGGTTGAGATCTATCGTATGATGCGCCCTGGTGAGCCACCAACGCGCGAAGCGGCGGAAAACCTGTTCGAGAACCTGTTCTTCTCCGAAGATCGCTATGATCTTTCTGCGGTTGGCCGCATGAAGTTCAACCGTTCTCTGCTGCGTGAAGAGATTGAAGGTTCCGGTATCCTGAGCAAAGACGACATCATTGAAGTGATGAAGAAGCTCATCGGTATCCGTAACGGTAAAGGCGAAGTGGATGATATCGACCACCTCGGCAACCGCCGTATCCGTTCCGTAGGCGAAATGGCGGAAAACCAATTCCGTGTTGGCCTGGTGCGTGTTGAGCGTGCGGTGAAAGAGCGTCTGTCCCTTGGCGATCTCGATACCCTGATGCCTCAGGATATGATCAACGCTAAGCCGATCTCTGCAGCAGTGAAAGAGTTCTTTGGTTCCAGCCAGCTGTCTCAGTTTATGGACCAGAACAACCCACTGTCTGAGATTACGCACAAGCGTCGTATCTCTGCACTCGGCCCGGGCGGTCTGACGCGTGAGCGTGCAGGCTTTGAAGTTCGAGACGTTCACCCGACTCACTACGGTCGTGTGTGTCCAATCGAAACGCCGGAAGGTCCAAACATCGGTCTGATCAACTCCTTGTCTGTCTATGCGCAGACCAATGAGTACGGTTTCCTGGAAACCCCTTACCGTCGCGTACGCGAAGGTGTGGTCACCGACGAAATTCATTACCTCTCTGCGATTGAAGAGGGTAACTATGTTATCGCTCAGGCGAACACCAACCTTGACGAAGAAGGCCATTTCGTCGATGACCTGGTGACTTGCCGTAGCAAAGGCGAATCGAGCCTGTTCAGCCGCGATCAGGTTGACTACATGGACGTTTCCACCCAGCAGGTGGTTTCTGTCGGTGCGTCACTGATCCCGTTCCTGGAGCACGATGACGCCAACCGCGCATTGATGGGTGCAAACATGCAACGTCAGGCGGTTCCTACTCTGCGTGCTGATAAGCCGCTGGTAGGTACCGGTATGGAACGCGCGGTTGCGGTTGACTCCGGTGTAACTGCCGTAGCGAAACGTGGTGGTACCGTTCAGTACGTTGATGCATCGCGTATCGTTATTAAAGTTAACGAAGACGAAATGTATCCGGGCGAAGCGGGTATCGACATCTACAACCTGACTAAGTACACCCGTTCTAACCAGAACACCTGTATCAACCAGATGCCGTGTGTCAACCTGGGTGAGCCAATTGAACGTGGCGATGTGCTGGCTGATGGTCCGTCTACCGATCTCGGTGAACTGGCGCTGGGTCAGAATATGCGCGTGGCGTTCATGCCGTGGAACGGTTACAACTTCGAAGACTCCATCTTAGTCTCCGAGCGCGTAGTACAGGAAGATCGCTTCACCACTATCCACATTCAGGAACTGGCATGTGTGTCTCGTGACACCAAGCTGGGGCCAGAAGAGATCACCGCTGATATCCCGAACGTGGGTGAAGCTGCGCTCTCCAAACTGGATGAGTCCGGTATCGTGTATATCGGTGCTGAAGTGACCGGTGGCGACATTCTGGTTGGTAAGGTAACACCGAAAGGTGAAACCCAGCTGACGCCAGAAGAGAAGCTGCTGCGTGCGATCTTCGGTGAGAAAGCGTCTGATGTAAAAGACTCTTCTCTGCGCGTACCAAATGGTGTTTCCGGTACCGTAATCGACGTTCAGGTCTTTACCCGCGATGGCGTGGAAAAAGACAAACGTGCGCTGGAAATCGAAGAAATGCAGCTGAAGCAGGCGAAGAAAGACCTGTCTGAAGAATTGCAGATCCTCGAAGCTGGCCTGTTCAGCCGTATCAACTACCTGCTGGTTTCCGGCGGCGTTGAAGCGGAGAAACTGGACAAGCTGCCACGCGAACGCTGGCTGGAACTCGGTCTGACCGACGAAGATAAGCAAAACCAGCTGGAACAGCTGGCGGAGCAGTACGACGAGCTGAAGCACGAGTTTGAGAAAAAACTCGAAGCGAAACGCCGCAAAATCACTCAGGGCGATGATCTGGCACCAGGCGTGCTGAAAATCGTGAAAGTGTATCTGGCGGTGAAACGTCAGATTCAGCCTGGTGACAAGATGGCAGGTCGTCACGGGAACAAAGGTGTTATCTCCAAGATCAACCCGATCGAAGATATGCCTTACGATGAATACGGCACGCCGGTTGACATCGTACTGAACCCGCTGGGCGTACCATCACGTATGAACATTGGTCAGATTCTTGAAACCCATCTGGGTATGGCTGCGAAGGGCATCGGTGAGAAAATCAACGCGATGCTTAAGAAGCAGGAAGAAGTCTCCAAACTGCGTGAGTTTATTCAGCGCGCGTACGATCTGGGCACCGATGTGCGTCAGAAAGTCGACCTGAACACCTTCACCGACGATGAAGTGCTGCGTCTGGCAGAGAACCTGAAAAAAGGTATGCCAATTGCGACGCCGGTGTTTGACGGTGCTAAAGAGAGCGAAATCAAAGAACTGCTGCAGTTGGGTGGTTTACCGACCTCTGGTCAGATTACGCTGTTTGATGGCCGTACTGGTGAGCAGTTCGAGCGTCCGGTTACCGTTGGCTACATGTACATGCTGAAACTTAACCACCTGGTTGATGACAAAATGCATGCACGTTCTACCGGCTCTTACAGCCTCGTTACTCAGCAGCCGCTGGGTGGTAAGGCGCAGTTCGGTGGTCAGCGCTTCGGTGAGATGGAAGTGTGGGCACTGGAAGCATACGGTGCAGCCTATACTCTGCAGGAAATGCTCACTGTTAAGTCGGATGACGTCAACGGCCGTACTAAGATGTATAAGAACATCGTGGACGGCAACCATCAGATGGAACCAGGCATGCCGGAATCCTTTAACGTACTGTTGAAAGAGATCCGCTCGCTGGGTATTAACATCGAGCTGGAAGGCGATTAACTACCCGCCAGATTTCGGGTTGCAGGCCGCGAAGGCGCCTGCAGCCTGAAAAATGATGAGTAAGCAGTTGTATTCGTACTAGTTACGAGGCGTCCGGGTCACTCCGGGCTGCCTTGAGAAGTCTCACTCCGACGGGAGCTAATCCGTGAAAGACTTACTAAAGTTTCTGAAAGCGCAAACTAAGACCGAAGAGTTTGATGCGATCAAAATTGCTCTGGCCTCGCCAGACATGATCCGTTCCTGGTCTTTCGGTGAAGTTAAAAAACCGGAAACCATTAACTATCGTACGTTCAAACCTGAACGTGACGGTCTGTTCTGTGCGCGTATTTTCGGGCCGGTAAAAGACTATGAGTGCTTGTGCGGTAAGTACAAGCGCCTGAAACATCGCGGTGTGATCTGTGAGAAGTGTGGCGTTGAAGTTACACAGACCAAAGTTCGCCGTGAGCGTATGGGCCACATTGAACTGGCTTCGCCAACTGCGCACATCTGGTTCCTGAAATCGCTGCCTTCGCGCATCGGTTTGCTGCTGGACATGCCACTGCGTGATATCGAACGCGTGCTGTACTTCGAATCTTATGTGGTTGTCGAAGGCGGTATGACCAACCTCGAAAAGCGTCAGATCCTGACTGAAGAGCAGTATCTGGATGCGCTGGAAGAGTTTGGTGACGAATTCGATGCGAAGATGGGTGCGGAAGCTATCCAGGCGCTGTTGAAAAACATGGATCTGGAGCAAGAGTGCGAGCAGCTGCGTGAAGAGCTGAACGAAACCAACTCCGAGACCAAGCGTAAGAAGCTGACCAAGCGTATCAAGCTGCTGGAAGCGTTCGTTCAGTCTGGTAACAAGCCAGAGTGGATGATCCTGACCGTGCTGCCGGTACTGCCGCCGGATCTGCGTCCGCTGGTGCCACTGGATGGTGGCCGTTTCGCTACGTCCGATCTGAACGACCTTTATCGTCGTGTGATCAACCGTAACAACCGTCTGAAACGCCTGCTGGATCTGGCTGCGCCAGATATCATCGTACGTAACGAAAAACGTATGCTGCAGGAAGCGGTTGATGCGCTGCTGGATAACGGCCGTCGCGGTCGTGCGATTACCGGCTCTAACAAGCGTCCGCTGAAATCGCTGGCTGACATGATCAAAGGTAAGCAGGGTCGTTTCCGTCAGAACCTGCTGGGTAAACGTGTCGACTATTCAGGTCGTTCAGTTATTACCGTTGGTCCATACCTGCGTCTGCATCAGTGCGGTCTGCCGAAGAAAATGGCGCTGGAGCTGTTCAAACCGTTTATCTACGGCAAGCTGGAACTGCGTGGCCTCGCGACCACCATTAAAGCTGCGAAGAAAATGGTTGAGCGTGAAGAAGCTGTCGTCTGGGATATCCTTGACGAAGTGATCCGCGAACACCCGGTACTGCTGAACCGTGCGCCAACTCTGCACCGTCTGGGCATCCAGGCGTTTGAACCAGTACTGATCGAAGGTAAAGCGATTCAGCTGCACCCGCTGGTTTGTGCGGCATATAACGCCGACTTCGATGGTGACCAGATGGCAGTTCACGTACCGCTGACGCTGGAAGCCCAGCTGGAAGCGCGTGCGCTGATGATGTCTACCAACAACATCCTGTCTCCAGCGAACGGTGAGCCAATCATTGTTCCTTCTCAGGACGTTGTACTGGGTCTGTACTACATGACCCGTGACTGTGTTAACGCCAAAGGCGAAGGCATGGTGCTGACCGGTCCGAAAGAAGCCGAGCGCATCTACCGTGCTGGCCTGGCTTCACTGCATGCTCGCGTTAAAGTGCGTATTACTGAGCACGAGAAAAACGAGCAGGGCGAGTGGGTAGCGAAAACCAGCATTATCGATACGACCGTTGGTCGCGCCATCCTGTGGATGATCGTACCAAAAGGTCTGCCTTTCTCCATCGTTAACCAGGCGTTGGGCAAGAAAGCGATCTCCAAAATGCTGAACACCTGTTACCGCATTTTGGGTCTGAAGCCGACCGTTATCTTTGCTGACCAGACCATGTACACCGGTTTTGCCTACGCAGCCCGTTCAGGCGCTTCTGTAGGTATCGATGACATGGTGATCCCGGCGAAGAAAGTGGAAATCATCAGCGAAGCAGAAGCGGAAGTGGCTGAGATTCAGCAGCAGTTCCAGTCTGGTCTGGTAACCGCTGGCGAACGCTACAACAAAGTGATCGATATCTGGGCTGCAGCTAACGAACGTGTTGCTAAAGCGATGATGGAAAACCTGTCAACTGAGCTGGTGATTAACCGTGACGGCGTGGAAGAGCGTCAGGTTTCCTTCAACAGTATCTTTATGATGGCCGACTCCGGTGCGCGTGGTTCTGCGGCACAGATTCGTCAGCTGGCGGGTATGCGTGGTCTGATGGCGAAACCGGATGGTTCCATCATCGAGACGCCAATCACCGCGAACTTCCGTGAAGGTCTGAACGTACTCCAGTACTTCATCTCCACACACGGTGCTCGTAAGGGTCTGGCGGATACCGCACTGAAAACGGCGAACTCCGGTTATCTGACGCGTCGTCTGGTTGACGTTGCTCAGGATCTGGTCGTAACCGAAGACGACTGTGGTACCCACGAAGGTATCATGATGACGCCGGTTATCGAGGGTGGTGATGTTAAAGAGCCACTGCGTGAGCGCGTACTCGGCCGTGTAACGGCAGAAGATGTCCTCAAGCCAGGTACTGCAGACATTCTGCTGCCACGCAACACTCTGCTGCACGAGCATCAGTGTGACCTGTTGGAAGAGAACTCAGTCGACAGCCTGAAAGTACGCTCCGTAGTAAGTTGTGAAACTGACTTTGGTGTTTGTGCGCACTGTTATGGACGCGATTTGGCGCGTGGTCACATCATCAACAAAGGTGAGGCCATCGGCGTTATTGCAGCACAGTCCATCGGTGAGCCGGGTACTCAGCTGACCATGCGTACGTTCCACATCGGTGGTGCGGCATCGCGTGCGGCAGCCGAATCCAGCATCCAGGTGAAAAACAAAGGTACTATCAAGCTGACCAATGCGAAATCGGTAACGAACTCCGCTGGTAAGCTGGTAATCACCTCGCGTAACGTTGAACTGAAAATGATCGACGAATTTGGTCGTACCAAAGAGAGCTATAAAGTTCCTTACGGTGCAGCCATGGCGAAAGGTGATGGCGAGCAGGTTGCAGCGGGCGAAACCGTCGCCAACTGGGATCCGCATACCATGCCGGTTATCACCGAAGTGAGCGGTTTCATTCGCTTTACCGATATGATCGACGGCCAGAGCATCACGCGTCAGACCGACGAACTGACCGGTCTCTCCTCGCTGGTGATTCTGGACAGCGCAGAGCGTACCACTGGTGGTAAAGATCTGCGTCCGGCGCTGAAAATCGTTGATGCTAACGGCGACGATGTGCTGATCCCTGGCTCCGATATGCCGGCTCAGTACTTCCTGCCAGGTAAAGCGATCGTGCAGCTGGAAGATGGTATTAAGATCAGTGCGGGTGATACCCTGGCGCGTGTTCCTCAGGAATCAGGCGGTACCAAGGATATTACCGGTGGTCTGCCACGCGTTGCGGATCTGTTCGAAGCCCGTCGTCCGAAAGAGCCGGCAATTCTGGCTGAGATCAGCGGCATTATCTCCTTCGGTAAAGAGACCAAAGGTAAACGCCGTCTGGTGATCACGCCGATTGATGGCAGCGAACCTTACGAAGAGATGATTCCAAAATGGCGTCAGCTCAACGTGTTTGAAGGTGAGCGCGTAGAACGTGGTGACGTGGTATCCGATGGTCCGGAGTCTCCGCATGATATTCTGCGTCTGCGTGGCGTGCATGCTGTGACCCGTTACATCACTAACGAAGTGCAGGAAGTTTACCGTCTGCAAGGCGTTAAGATTAACGATAAACACATCGAAGTTATCGTGCGTCAGATGCTGCGTAAAGCAACCATCGAAAGTTCCGGTAGCTCTGAGTTCCTGGATGGTGAGCAGGTCGAGTTCTCTCGCGTGAAAATCGCGAACCGCGACCTGGAAAACAACGGCAAGATTGCCGCGACTTTCGCTCGCGATCTGCTGGGTATCACCAAGGCCTCTCTGGCAACCGAATCGTTTATCTCTGCGGCATCGTTCCAGGAGACCACTCGTGTCCTGACCGAAGCAGCCGTTGCCGGTAAACGTGACGAACTGCGCGGCCTGAAAGAGAACGTAATCGTGGGTCGTCTGATCCCAGCCGGTACCGGTTACGCTTATCATCAGGATCGTATGCGTCGCCGTCAGGCTGGCGAAGTTCCGGTTGCTCCACAGGTGACTGCCGATGAAGCCTCTGCCAGCCTGGCAGAGCTGCTGAATGCCGGTCTCGGTGGTAGCGACGAGTAATTAGTCTGCTATGACGTAATAAAAAACCGCTCTTCGGAGCGGTTTTTTTATATCTGCAATGTGTTATTTACGCTGATAAATATCCGGGCGTACCATCTGCCAGACAAAGTCAGGCTGGTTAGCGGCGCAGTAACCGATTTTTTCATATAACCATGGCGCAGTAGAGGTCACCAGCATAATGCGTCGTAGCTTCTCGCTTAGCAGCGGATGTGAATGACAACACTCCATCAGCCAGCGCCCTAAACCTTGTTGCTGATACTCCTCAAGCACATACACATCACACAGATATCCGAAGGTAGCGAAATCGGTCACTACACGGGCGAAACCAATCTGTTCTGCCGCGTGATACAGGCCAAAGTTCAGGCTGTGGGCAATGGACAGGCGTACCGTGTCGATATCAATGCCCGCGGCCCAGCTGGAACGGTTTAAATAGCGGTGAATAGCGTCAATATCGAGCAGCTGATTATCGCTGCTGACGCAAAAGCGATCTTTTTCCCGGTAAAGTGGCTGTGGCATACAGACTCCGCAGATAAAAAGTTAACGGCCGGTGGCAAAACAAAAAAGGGCGAAGCTGATCCTTCACCCAAAAAATTACTGCCATCTACCCGTTATATTTCAGGTTGCCAAAGCATGGGTTGTGCGGGCGATATCACAATACCGCCCATACTGCGCAGCCTGACTTATTCAGGGTATAAACACACACACGGATTACTTATAACGCCGTACATCTTCACAGGTTAAACCAATATCCCGCAGCTGCGCGTCACTGAGCGCGGACAAAATCTTGCGCGTCTGTTGACGCAGACGCCATGCCTTCCACAGGCGATAAGGCAGGATATACATCAAACGAAAAGGGGACTCCTGAAAGGGTTTCCCCGCACGGTTTTCCTCATATTCCATAATTCAGTTCCTCATGCTGGTGCCTGAACACCATTTTGTGAGGAAACGTATTTTCAATACAGATGCAAAAATAGACTTTATTTGACATACAGAGTGGCGGATACTGACTCTGAATGGTCTGTTTCAGCGTAATCTGTACTGGTTTTTTTGTATCTGTCTGGAGTGGGAGTAATACGATGACGCGCTATCAACATCTGGCAACGCTGCTGGCGCAGCGGATTGAGCAGGGGCTGTATCAGGGCGGCGAGCGCTTGCCGTCGGTACGGGCGCTGAGCGCTGAGCATGGCGTCAGCATCAGTACCGTACAGCAGGCCTATCATCTGCTGGAAGAGAAGCAGCTGATCACGCCGCAGCCGCGCTCCGGCTATTTCGTTACCCCGCGTAAAGCCACGCCGCCAATGCCGGCGATTACCCGACCGGTACAGCGACCGGTTGAAATCACCCAGTGGGAATCGGTGCTGGAACTGATTAACGCGCGACTGGAAGATGATGTTCTGCATCTGGGTAGCGGTATGCCTGATACCAGCCAGCCAACGATGAAACCGCTGTGGAAGATCATTAGCCGGCTTGGGCAGAAACAGGATCCGCGGATACTTAATTACGACAATATCTATGGTGTGTACGCCTTGCGTGAGCAGGTCGCCCGGCTGGCGATTGATAGTGGTTGCCAGCTGTCAGCGGAAGATATTGTCACCACCACCGGCTGTCATGAAGCGCTGTCGATTTCGATTCGCGCAGTGTGTCAGTCCGGCGATATTATTGCCGTGGAATCACCTACCTTTCATGGCACCATGCAGACCCTGCGCGGTTTTGGCATCCGGGCGATTGAGATCCCAACGGACTCGGTTACCGGCATCAGCCTTGAGGCGCTGGAACTGGCGCTGGAGCAGTGGCCGATCAAAGCGGTGGTAGTGGTGCCGAACTGCAATAATCCGCTGGGCTTTATTATGCCTGACGGGCGTAAACGGGCATTGTTATCGCTGGCACAACGCTTTGATATCGCGATTATTGAAGATGATGTCTACGGTGAGCTGGCATACGACTATCCGCGGCCGATTACCATTAAATCGCTGGATGAAGACGGGCGCGTGCTGCTGTGCAGCTCATTCTCTAAAGTCCTGGCGCCCGGCTTACGCGTTGGCTGGGTAGCGCCGGGACGTTATCTGGATCGGGTAATCCATCTGAAATATATCGGTACCGGCTCTACCGCCACGCAAACGCAAATGGCGGTTGCCGAATTTATTCGCCAGGGTCATTACCAGCCGCATCTGCGTCGGGTACGGGCGCATTATCAGCGTAATCTCGATATCTTTACCCACTGGGTGCGACACTATTTCCCCTGCGGTATCTGCGTCAGTCGGCCACAGGGCGGTTTTCTGATGTGGATCGAACTGCCCGAAGCCTTTGACGCCGTGCGCCTGAATCGCGAACTACGGGAGTCAAAAATTCAGATTAGCGTTGGGTCGCTGTTTTCTGCGGCGGGGAAATATCGCAACTGTCTGCGACTGAATTATGCCCTGCCTTTTAACGATCAAACTGAACGCGGTCTGGCAATCCTTGGCGCGGCGGTTGAGCGTGCGATGGAGCGCTGTATGTCTCCCACGCCGCAGGCCGAAGTACGTGAAAAGGTGGAAGGCGGGACCAGCATCAAGGGTTAATCGCTGGTCCCGGACGATAGCGAGATTGCCATCGACAGCGGCACTATAGCGCGGTGATGGCTGGTTGCCAGTGGCCATGCAGCAGGCTGCGCGGCATGCCGACAACTTTCCGCCGTAGTTGCTTCAGCTCAAGTTTTACTGCGGGATACGCCCCAGATAACTATCCCAGTCTTTCCATACCGGTTGCAGACCGGACTGGCGCAGCGCATCCGCCACCTGCTGTGGGGTGCGCGCATCATGGGGAGCAAACTGCTCCAGCTCAGGCCGATTATCGGCATACCCTCCCGGCTGGGTCCTGGAGAAGGCACTGACGCTGTTAATCGCCAGCGGCACCATATGGTCGCGAAACCACGGTGACTCGCGCGTGGAGAGGGATAGCTCCACATCCGGCGAGAACAGACGAAAGGCGCAAATAACCTGTGCCAGTTGGCTTTCGCTCATCATCGATGCCGGCTGAATGCCGCCCGCACAGGGGCGCAGGCGCGGGAATGAGATCGAGTAACGGCTCTGCCAGTAGGTCTGCTGCAACCACAGCAAATGTTCAGCCACCATAAAACAGTCGGTACGCCAGCTGTCGGAGAGACCGATCAGGGCGCCGAGTCCGATCTTATCGATCCCGGCGCGCCCCAGTCGATCCGGCGTTTCCAGCCGGAAGAAAAAATCCTGCTTGTTGCCCTTCAGATGATGCTGACGGTAGACCGCCGGGTGATAGGTTTCCTGGTAAACCAGCACGCCATCCAGCCCCAGTGTTTTCAGCTCAGCATATTCGGCCTGCGACATTGGCTGCACCTCCATCATTAGCGAGCTGAAGCGCTGGCGGATGGCCGGAAAATGCTGGCGGAAATAATCCATTCCGACTTTCGTTTGATGCTCACCGGTGACCAGTAATAAATGATCAAACCCCATCTCGCGGATAGCATCACATTCGCGTGCGATCTCGGTACTATCCAGCGTTTTACGTTTAATGCGGTTACTCATCGAAAAACCGCAATAGGTACAGTCATTAGCGCACAGGTTGGACAGATAGAGCGGCAGATAGAAGCTGACGGTATTGCCAAATCGCTGACGCGTCAGGCGCTGTGCCTTCTGCGCCAGTGGCTCAAGATACGCGGCCGCGGCAGGTGACAGCAGCGCCATAAGCTCTTCACGTCCGACGCGCGTGGCATTTAACGCCTGCACGACATCGGCAGCTTTTTTGCTGTTAATGCGCAGCGTAATATCGTCCCAGTTCAGGGTTTGCCAACGTGAGATAAAGTCGCTCATCACTGCGCCTCACCCTGTTGCAGAAAGGCGGTTAACGGACTGGATGCCGCTGCCTGGTGGTGAGTGGCCCCGAGTCCGCTGCGGCAGGCCAGTTCCCCGGCCTCAACCGCCAGCTTAAAGGCGCGCGCCATTTGAACCGGATCGCCTGCGACGGCAATGGCCGTATTGACCAGCACCGCATCAGCACCCATTTCCAGCGCCGCGCTGGCATGGCTGGGAGCGCCAATCCCGGCATCGACAATTACCGGCACTTTTGCCTGTTCGATGATAATTTGCAGAAAATCGCGGGTTTTTAATCCCTGATTGCTGCCAATTGGCGCACCGAGCGGCATGACGGCAGCACAACCCACTTCTTCCAGCCGCTTACACAATACCGGGTCGGCGCTGCAATAAGGCAGTACCACAAACCCTTCTTTCACCAGTTGCTCTGCTGCTTTCAGCGTCTCAATGGCATCCGGCAGCAGGTAGCGTACATCCGGATGAATCTCGAGTTTCAGCCAGTGGGTATCCAGCGCTTCACGCGCCAGATGCGCGGCGAAGATTGCTTCGGCGGCGGTTTTCGCCCCTGAGGTATTGGGCAGCAGTTGGACGCCGAGCTGTTGTAGCGGCGCAAGAATGCCATCGTCACCGCCTTTCAGGTCGATGCGTTTCATCGCCATGGTCACCAGCTGGGATCCGGACTCACGAAGCGCCGCCAGCATCAGTGCCGGCGTGGCGAATTTACCGGTACCGGTGAAGAGCCGCGAGGAAAAGCTTTTATCTGCTATCTGTAACATATCAACCTCCGGCGATAGCCTGGAATATCACCAGTTCATCGCCTTCCTGTAAAAGTTGGGTTGGCCAGCGGTCGCGTGGCACAATATGCTGGTTAACCGCCAGTGCGGTTCCCGGCTGGTGGCGCGCCAGCTGCGTCAGCAGAGCGCTGACGGTGACTGGCGCAGCCAGGATGAGCGGCTGATCATTGACCAGAACTCTCATGGCAGACTCCCGCAAACCTGGCATTGTGCAGCGCGCTGCAGGTTCAGCGTGCGCCAGCTTTGTTCACGCGCGTCAAACAGCCGTAGTTTGCCATTCAGTGCCGAAGGCAGACCCGCCAGCATCTTCAGTGCTTCCAGTGCCTGTAGCGTGCCGATCACGCCGACTACCGGGCCGAGCACCCCGGCAGTGCGGCAGTTGCGTTGTGGTTCAGCATCATCGGGCCACAAACAGCGGTAGCACCCCTGGCTCCATGGCGGCGTGATGACCAGCAACTGGCCACTAAAACCGACGGCGCTACCGCTGATTAGCGTGGTATTACTGGCGACACAGGCGGCATTGATCGCATGGCGGGTTGTCATGTTATCGCTGCAATCCAGTACCAGATCGACCTGGCGCACCGCGGCCTGTAGCGATGCCTGCTCCATGCGTTGTTCAATGGCGATGACCTCAACCTGGGGATTCAGCGCGCGCAGATGTTGCTGCGCCAGCTGTGCTTTCGGCTGACCGGTTTCACTGCTGCGAAACAGAATCTGCCGCTGTAAGTTACTGATATGTAACTTATCATCGTCGGCCAGTAATAACTTACCGACCCCGGCGGCAGCCAGATAGAGCGCGGCGGGCGAGCCAAGTCCGCCCAGCCCGACAATCAGCACGCTGGCGCGTTGCAGTTTCTCCTGGGCATCGATGCCGAACTCTTCCAGCAGCAACTGGCGACTGTAGCGTAAAAAATCACCGTCACTGAACATGTTCCGCTCCTGTTGGTTCAGCCAGCGCCAGCAGGGTTTGCG
Organism: Pantoea sp. B65; assembly: GCF_047308185.1. Taxonomy (NCBI): domain Bacteria; kingdom Pseudomonadati; phylum Pseudomonadota; class Gammaproteobacteria; order Enterobacterales; family Erwiniaceae; genus Pantoea; species Pantoea sp. B65. Next base: position 11,609 of record NZ_JAHXPU010000038.1, on the reverse strand, counting down.
TGGCCTGACGCCAGTCCGCCGCCTGCGTAATGGCGCTGACGACCGCAATGCTGCCGACGCCGCAGGCCAGCACCTCCGGCGCCCGCTCAATACTGATGCCGCCAATCGCCACAGTGGAGATATCGCCAAGGCGTGCAAGATGGCGCTTCAGTTCGACCAGCCCTTGCGGATCCGAAGGCATCTGTTTGGTTTGCGTCGGGAAAATATGGCCGAGGGCGATATAAGAGGGGTGTAGCGCCAGCGCCCGATCCAGCTCCTGATCATCATGGGTCGACAGTCCGAGGCGTAAGCCAGCGTGACGGATGGCATTTAAGTCAGCCACATCAAGGTCTTGCTGACCAAGATGCACGCCATAGGCATGGTGTTTTATCGCCAGCCGCCAGTAGTCATTGATAAACAGGCGTGCGCGGTAGCGTTTACCCAGCGCGATGGCTGCGGCGATGGTGGCGTCGACCGCCTCCTCTGGCTGATCTTTGATGCGCAGCTGAATGGTACGTACGCCAGCATCCAGCAAGCGGGCGATCCACTCCACGCTATCGACTACCGGATACAGGCCGAGTTTTTTGGCGGTGGCAGGGAAAACGTTACTCATGCGGATTCCTCCGGGTTCAGGGCATCGGCCGGGTGATAAAGTTCACCACCGCGACTGCGGAAGGCATCCGCCATCTGCGCCATGCCAATTTCAATCGGCTGCGCATCAACCTGCTGCGCCTGCTGTTGCGCGGCGTATTCGCGCACTTCCTGGGTAATCTTCATTGAGCAGAATTTCGGCCCGCACATTGAACAGAAGTGGGCGACCTTGCCGGACTCTTGTGGCAGCGTTTCATCGTGATAGGCGCGGGCGGTATGCGGATCCAGCGCCAGGTTAAACTGATCTTCCCAGCGGAATTCGAAACGTGCTTTGGACATGGCATTGTCGCGGATCTGCGCCCCCGGATGACCTTTCGCCAGGTCGGCGGCATGGGCGGCGATTTTGTAGGTAATTAAACCCTGTTTGACGTCTTCTTTATTTGGCAGACCGAGATGCTCTTTCGGCGTCACATAGCACAGCATGGCGCAGCCGAACCAGCCAATCATCGCCGCGCCGATGCCGGAGGTGAAATGGTCGTAGCCCGGCGCGATATCGGTCGTCAGTGGGCCCAGGGTATAGAACGGCGCTTCATGACAGTGTTCCAGTTGTTCGGTCATATTGCGGCGGATCATCTGCATCGGTACATGGCCGGGACCTTCGATCATCACCTGCACATCATATTCCCAGGCGATTTTAGTCAGTTCCCCCAGCGTATGCAGTTCGGCAAATTGCGCCTCGTCGTTGGCATCCTGAATTGAGCCGGGACGCAGGCCATCACCCAGTGACAGTGAGACATCATAAGCCGCGCAAATCTGGCAAATCTCGCGGAAATGCTGATAGAGAAAACTCTCTTTATGATGCGATAAACACCACTTCGCCATAATCGAACCACCGCGCGACACGATGCCGGTCAGACGTCTGGCGGTCATTGGCACATAGCGCAGCAGCACTCCGGCGTGGATAGTAAAGTAATCCACCCCCTGCTCCGCCTGTTCCAGCAGAGTATCGCGGAAAATCGCCCAGTTAAGGTCTTCGGCGACGCCATGTACCTTTTCCAGCGCCTGATAAATCGGCACGGTGCCGATGGGAACCGGGCTGTTGCGCAGGATCCATTCGCGGGTTTCGTGGATATAACGGCCGGTCGACAGATCCATTACCGTATCGGCGCCCCAGCGCGTTGACCACACCAGCTTCTCTACTTCTTCTTCAATCGAGGAGGTAACTGCCGAGTTGCCGATATTGGCATTGACCTTCACCAGGAAGTTACGGCCGATAATCATCGGTTCCGCTTCGGGATGGTTAATATTGGCCGGGATAATGGCGCGACCGGCGGCGACTTCCTGACGGACGAATTCGGCGGTGATATTCTCCGGCAGGTTAGCGCCAAAGCTGTTGCCCGCATGCTGTTGCAGCAGAACGGCGCCACGGATGCGTTCACGCCCCATATTTTCCCGCAGGGCGATAAATTCCATCTCCGGCGTAATCACGCCAAGACGCGCATAGTGCAGTTGCGTCACGCAGCGGCCAGCCAGCGCCCGTTGTGGCCGTGGCAGATGAGCAAAACGCAGAGGGTCCAGACCTTCATCAGCCAGCCGTTGCCGGCTCCAGGCGGAGCTGAGCTGGTTAATCTCTTCGCTATCTCCCCGTTCGGCAATCCAGCCTGCGCGCAGCTTTGGCAGGCCGGTATGCACATCAATCAGCGCGTCAGGATCGCCATACGGGCCGGCGGTGTCATACACCGGTATTGGTTGGTTATCCTCAAATTGCGCATTGTCTCTGCTGCCGCCGACCATGGTCGGACTAAGCTGGATTTCGCGCATTGGCACACGAATATCGGCGCGTGAACCGCTCAGATAAATACGTTTTGAGTTGGGAAAAGCACTACCCTGCAGCGAATCGATAAACTGCTGAGCCTGAGCGCGCTGCGCACGGCGACTGAATTTTTTTTCAACGGTAGACATAGCTCATATCCTGATTACATAGGGAAAATGGCTTGTCCGGAGTTCGGCGGGAGTAACAGACGGTGTGACGACGGATCGGCAAACACCGAAACAGATTGTTTACTCTTGTTCCCTTCGCAGGTACTAACCTGATCAGGTTCCGCGGATCCCGAATTAACGGTCTCAGCCCCGAAGGGCACTCCGACAAGAAGAATTTGGGCCGGTTTATCGGCGCGGGATGTTTTCCGCCCCGATCACCACCGAGCCCAAAATTACCCCTTCAGCATAGAGGGGTGTTTCGTAAACTACAAGGGGTTTACCTGCGGATAACCGCTACGCCGGGCGCACCAGATTATGGTCGTTGGCGACGGGCAGGGCGCGCGCCTGGTCGTCGTAAGCGAGCTGAATCAGCCGATCTTCGAGGGTAAAGCGCGTTTCCAGCGCCTCGCCTACGCCAGATAATGCCTGCTGGAACAGCAGATAGTTATCATCATCAATCGCCGTTTCCAGATGCGTGTCGTAATAATTCATTATCTGTTCGGTATTGGCCTGCAGCGCCGGGTAGATCTGGGAAGCGGCAAGTGACGGGCTGTCGCCCGGCAGACCAGCGATAATGCGTTCATACATACTGAAATGACCGGTAGAAAGATAATCCACCAGTTTCTGACAAAAGTTATCCAGAGCCTTGTCATCAAGTACGGTGAGTGAATCTTTGTTAGGCTTAATACCTACCAGCTGATAATACGCTGCCAGCAATTGCCTGCGTGCGTTTAACCAGAGATCCACCAGTTCATTGCTGCCACCGACGCGTGCGGCCAGAATATCTAACTGGTTAAGCATGATCGACTCCGTGTGGGTTAATGCCCGGTGTAGTTGTAGCTGTGTTAGCCGTGTTGATTGACCCGCATCACTGACGAATCTCAGCATATCGGGATTCATTCTCTTGCTACCTTGCTGCAACTCCAACTACTTTGGGTATTATAGTCTTAGCGCAACTTTCCGAATACTTAACAGCAGTACTACAGTGAGACTGTTAAAGCAAAGGATAATAATTTTTATGGAACATGAGATTTCAAGCGTAGACGTTGGTTGGTGGGTTGTCAGCCATGAACAGAAACTTTGGTTGCCGCAAGGTGATCTGCCGCATGGTAATGCCGCAGAATTGGGGCTGGCTGGATCGCAGGGATCGGTAATTGGCGAGTGGCTGGGTGAAAAGGTGTGGTTGATCCGCGAGAACCGCAACGAAAATATGGGATCGGTGCGCCAGATTATCGATCAGGATGCCGGTCTGTTTCAGCTTGCCGGACGTGGCGTCCAGCTGGCTGAGTTTTATCGCTCCCATCGCTGGTGCGGCTATTGTGGTCATGAAATGCATCACAGTAAAAGCGAAACGGCCTGTCTCTGCGGTCACTGTCGCCAGCGCTATTATCCGCAAATTGCACCCTGCATTATTGTTGCGATCCGCCGTGGCCAGGAGATTCTGCTGGCGCAGCACGCGCGCCATCGCAACAGCATCTATACCGTACTGGCCGGGTTTGTTGAAGTGGGCGAAACGCTTGAACAGGCCGTGGCGCGTGAAGTGATGGAAGAGAGCAATGTGAAGGTCAGGAACGTTCGCTATGTCACTTCACAGCCCTGGCCATTTCCCCACTCACTGATGATGGCCTTTATGGCTGAGTACGATGAGGGGATATTGCAGCACGATGGCAAAGAGCTGCTCGACGCCGGCTGGTATCGCTACGATAACCTGCCGCTGTTGCCGCCGCCTGGCACCGTTGCCCGCCGTCTGATTGAAGATACCGTAGCCCTGTGCCGCGCCGCAGCGGAATAATTGGCGGCTATACCTGTCGCCCGGTGCATTCCGTCGGGGAGCCACTAATGGCTCCTGCACCTCGCGCGGTATATACTGCGTGCCTGTTTTTGAGAGAGTCTGAAGATGAGTGAACTGAAGAACGATCGTTACTTACGCGCCCTGCTGCGGCAGCCGGTGGATATTACCCCGGTATGGATGATGCGCCAGGCGGGACGTTATTTGCCAGAGTATAAAGCCACCCGTGCACAAGCCGGTGACTTTATGTCGCTGTGCAAAAATGCCGAGCTGGCGTGCGAAGTCACGCTGCAACCGCTGCGGCGTTTTCCGCTTGATGCGGCGATCCTGTTCTCCGATATCCTGACCATTCCCGATGCCATGGGCCTTGGACTCTACTTTGAAACCGGTGAAGGCCCGCGCTTTTCTGCGCCGATCACCTGTCGTGCCGATGTAGAGAAGTTGCCGGTGCCCGATCCGGAAAGGGAACTGGGCTACGTGATGAATGCGGTGCGTACCATTCGTAAAAACCTGAACGGCGCCGTACCGTTGATCGGTTTCTCCGGCAGCCCGTGGACGCTGGCGACCTATATGGTGGAAGGCGGCAGCAGTAAGGCCTTTACCAAAATCAAGAAAATGATGTTTGCCGAACCGGAAACCTTGCACCTGATGCTGGATAAGCTGGCGGATAGCGTTATTCTCTATCTGAACGCCCAGATCCGTGCCGGCGCCCAGGCGGTGCAGATTTTCGATACCTGGGGTGGGGTGCTGACCGGTCGCGATTATCGTGATTTCTCACTCTATTATATGCATAAAATCGTTGATGGCCTGTTGCATGAAAATGAAGGTCGCCGCGTTCCGGTGACGTTGTTCACCAAGGGTGGTGGGCAGTGGCTGGAAGAGATGGCGGCTACCGGTTGTGATGCGCTGGGACTGGACTGGACTACCGATATCGCCGAGGCGCGTCGTCGCGTCGGCCACCGTGTGGCGCTGCAGGGCAATATGGACCCTTCTATGCTGTATGCTCCGCCGGCACGTATCGAACAGGAAGTGGCGGGTATTCTGCAGGGTTTTGGCAAGGGCAATGGCCATGTGTTTAATCTGGGACACGGCATTCATCCTGATGTACCGCCAGAGCATGCGGGTGCCTTTGTGGCGGCGGTGCACGCGCTGTCGCGTCCTTACCATCAGGAGTAAGCATGGATATGCAGGCCCTGCGTGCGGAACAGCTGGCACGGGCAAAAGAAGTGGTACGTCACGACGATTTTGATTGCCTGCCGCCGCGCCTGATTGCTGGTGCGGACGTCGGTTTTGAGCAACAGGGCGAGGTGACGCGCGCTGCGCTGGTGATCCTCGAATATCCGTCGTTACAACTGATTGAACACCAGGTGGCGCGTATCGCCACCACCATGCCCTATATCCCCGGTTTTCTCTCTTTCCGCGAATACCCCGCGCTGCTGGCTGCCTGGCAAATGCTTGAACATCAGCCCGATTTGCTGTTTGTCGATGGCCATGGCATCTCTCATCCGCGCCGTCTGGGGGTGGCCAGCCATTTTGGTCTGCTGGTGGATGTGCCAACCATTGGCGTGGCAAAGCGGCGCCTGTGCGGCCATTTTGCGCCGCTGGATGAGCAGCCCGGCGCACGCCAGCCGCTGCTGGATAAAGGTGAGCAACTGGGCTGGGTATGGCGCAGTAAAAAACGCTGTAATCCGCTGTTTGTCTCCACCGGGCACCGCATCAGTCATGATACGGCGCTACAGTGGGTGGAAAACTGTATGGCCGGCTATCGCTTACCGGAACCGACGCGCTGGGCCGATGCGGTAGCATCCGGGCGCAGGGCCTTCCTGCGCTGGCAGCAGCAGGGTTAACGGTGTGAGTCAGCGGCTTTTCAGGTACACTGCAGGCCGCGCGTCAATGTCTATGAGATCCCAATATGTTACGTAATCCGATTCATCTGCGGCTGGAAAAACTGGAAAGCTGGCAGCACGTTACTTTTATGGCTTGCCTGTGTGAGCGCATGTATCCCAATTACTGGGCATTCTGCCAGCAAACCGGTTTTGCCGATCCTCAGCTCTATCGCCGCATCCTCGATCTGGTGTGGGAAACGCTGGTGGTCAAAGATGCCAAAGTGAATTTTGACAGCCAACTGGAGAAGCTGGAAGAAGCGATCCCGTCGGCCGATGATTACGAGGTCTATGGTGTCCATCCGGCGATTGATGCCTGTGTGGCTCTGAGCGAATTACTGCACTCACGTCTGAGTGGGGAAACTCTGGCGCATGCTATCGCCGTCAGTGAGACGTCAATCACCACTGTTGCGATCCTCGAAATGAGTCAGGCTGGTCGTGAAATGACCGATGATGAACTTAAAGAGAATCCTGCCGTAGAAGAGGAATGGGATATCCAGTGGGAGATTTTTCGCCTGCTGGCTGCCTGTGAAGAGCGCGACCTGGAACTGATCAAAGGTCTGCGATCTGACCTGCGTGAAGCCGCGATTAGCAATATTGGTATAAATTTTCAGCAATAAGGCGATAAAACGTGACTTCACGCCTGATTTGTCATGCCTAAAGGCTTCACATCCGCCCCCTGTCTGGTCTACATTTGGGGGGCTGAAAAATGTGGCTATCGGTGCGTGCAGGCTGAAGGTGCCAGAATCTGGCTTTTCCCTCGCACTTGATGCTTAGCAAGCGATAAATACACTGTAAGGATAACTTATGAACAAGACTCAACTGATTGATGTAATTGCGGACAAAGCGGACCTGTCTAAGACCCAGGCTAAAGCTGCTCTGGAATCCACCCTGGCTGCGATTACTGAGTCTCTGAAAGAAGGTGATGCTGTACAACTGGTTGGTTTTGGTACTTTTAAAGTTAACCACCGTGCTGAGCGTACTGGCCGCAACCCGCAGACTGGCAAAGAAATCAAAATTGCTGCTGCAAACGTACCGGCATTCGTATCTGGTAAAGCACTGAAAGACGCTGTTAAGTAATAGCGTTTGCGCTAAAAGTTTGAACAGGGGGGCGATTTAATCGCTCCTTTTGTTTTTGTGACTCCATCAGCCTGGCTTACTTGCTATTTCAGGTTTGCGCGGTGCTGGCATAAGATGCGTTAGTGTCCTGAACGCTGTTTACCGAAGGGTGGGTGAAGAGAGTCACCCTCACGGACTTCAGTACGCTCCGGTTGCCGGGCGCACCAAATCTGACTGCGACGATCACGCCTCATGAAATTGACAACCTTTTTAATTCCTCTGCTGCTGCTCCTTGCCGGCTGTAGCTCTCAGCCTACACTGCCGGACTTTACCGCCAGTGGTTATCTTGCTGACCGCGGAGCGGTGCGGATCTGGCGTAAAAACAGTCACCAGCAGGTGGCCCATATGATGACGGTGTTTAGTCCGTTTAATGGCGATGCAACCGAAATCACTGACTACAGCTGGCAGGATGGCAAGCTCACCTCCATTCAGCGCCAAACCAAAGGCGCTCATCCCGATGACATTACGTTACGCTTTGACCCGCAGGGACGGCTCAGCTTTATGCAGCGGCAACTGCAGGGACGCCGCGAGGCGGTCTCAACGGATACGGTTGAGCTCTACACCTTTGATGCGGAGCGGATGCTGAAGATCAGTGATGCGTTGCTTAGCGGCCGTGTGATGCTGAAACAGGGCCGGTGGTTAACCGGCGGTGAAGTGAAAACCTGTCAGGGCAAGCTGGTGCAGCCCGCACTGGATAGCCGCTCATTAGGCTATATTGCGCAGCGTCAGGCCAGCTCCAGTGTACCGTTAAGTATTGCGTGGCTGGAGGCGCCGGAAGGCACTCAACTATTGCTGGCGGCGAATGAAGATTACTGCCAGTGGGAACCGAAGGAAGATGGGTTCTGAATGAAAGGGCGGAATAAATTCCGCCCGTCAGCCAGATTACTTACGATTAATCGCGCGGTAACCGATATCTTTACGGCAGAAGCTGCCATTCCACGAGATATGCTCCATCAGCTGATAAGCACGCTGTTGCGCTGCCGCCACATCTTCGCCGAGGGCGGTAACGCACAATACACGTCCGCCATTGGTCACCACCACATCATCCTGCATGGTCGTGCCGGCATGGAACACCTTACCGTCCGCCACTTCTTCCAGCGGTAAACCGTGAATCTGATCGCCGGTATGGTAATCGCCCGGGTAACCACCCGCGGCCAGCACCACGCCGAGGGAAGGACGCGGATCCCACTGCGACTGTTTCTGATCTAATTTACCGTCGCAGGCGGCGAGGCAAAGATCGACCAGATCCGATTGCAGACGCAACAGGATCGGCTGGGTTTCCGGATCGCCAAAGCGACAGTTAAATTCGATCACCTTTGGCTGATGGTTGCTGCCGATCATCAGGCCGGCATACAGGAAACCGGTATAGATATTACCTTCTGCCGCCATGCCGCGTACGGTTGGCCAAATCACTTCGTCCATCACCCGCTGGTGGATCTCATCGGTCACTACCGGAGCCGGAGAGTAGGCGCCCATGCCGCCAGTATTCGGGCCGGTATCGCCGTCGCCAACACGTTTGTGATCCTGGCTGGTGGCCATTGGTAGTACGTTTTCGCCGTCAACCATCACGATAAAGCTGGCTTCTTCGCCATCAAGAAACTCTTCTACCACTATGCGGTGACCAGCATCGCCGAAAGCATTACCCGCCAGCATATCGACAATCGCGTCTTCCGCTTCCTGCAAGGTCATGGCGACAATCACGCCTTTACCCGCCGCCAGGCCGTCGGCCTTAATGACGATCGGTGCGCCTTTACTGCGCAGGTAACTCAGCGCTGGTTCCACTTCGGTGAAGTTCTGGTATTCCGCCGTCGGAATATGGTGACGGGCAAGGAAATCTTTGGTGAAGGCTTTGGAGCCTTCCAGCTGGGCAGCTGCCTGCGTTGGGCCAAAAATTTTCAGACCGGCGGCGCGGAATGCATCCACGACGCCAATCACCAATGGCGCTTCCGGGCCAACGATAGTCAGGTCGATGTGCTCATTCTGCGCAAAGCTCAGCAGGGCAGGGATATCGGTGGCGCTAATCGCCACGTTCTGCAGTGCCGGCTCCAGTGCGGTACCGGCATTACCTGGCGCGACAAACACCGTTTCGGCCAGCGGAGACTGAGCCGCTTTCCATGCCAGCGCGTGTTCACGACCGCCATTACCGATAACTAAAATTTTCATTACGAATTCTCCAGGGGCGATTAATGGCGGAAGTGGCGCATATCAGTGAAGATCATGGCGATGCCGTGCTCATTGGCTGCGGCGATGACTTCATCATCACGAATAGAACCACCCGGTTGGATCACGCAGCTTACACCCACCGCAGCAGCGGCATCGATGCCATCACGGAACGGGAAGAAGGCATCGGACGCCATGGCGCAGCCTTTGACTTCCAGACCTTCGTCTGCGGCTTTGATGCCAGCGATTTTCGCTGAATAGACGCGGCTCATCTGACCGGCGCCAATACCGATCGTCATATTGTTCTGTGCATAAACGATGGCGTTGGATTTGACGAACTTCGCCACTTTCCAGCAGAACAGCGCATCACGCAGCTCTTGTTCCGTTGGCTGGCGTTCGCTGACGACACGTAGCTGACTGGCATCCACCATCCCCAGATCGCGATCCTGCACCAACAGACCACCGTTGACACGTTTGAAATCCAGTCCTTTCTGACGCTGCTGCCATTGACCGCAGGTCAGCACACGCACGTTCTGTTTGGCGGCGGTGACTTTCAGCGCTGCTGCGCTGGCAGAAGGGGCAATAATGACTTCCACGAACTGGCGGCTGATAATTGCCTGCGCCGTGGCTTCATCCAGTTCGCGGTTAAAGGCAATAATGCCGCCGAATGCTGAGGTCGGATCGGTTTTGTACGCGCGCTCATAGGCGTCGAGGATCGTGTCACCAACTGCCACACCACAAGGGTTAGCATGTTTGACGATCACGCAGGCCGCTTCCGTGAACTCTTTGACACACTCCAGCGCCGCATCGGTATCAGCGATATTGTTGTAGGAGAGTGCTTTCCCCTGAACCTGCTGCGCGGTAGCGACGGAAGCCTCGTTAATTTTCTCTTCTATATAGAAGGCTGCGTCCTGATGGCTGTTTTCGCCATAACGCATATCCTGCTTCTTAATAAAGTTAAGATTCAGCGTTCGCGGGAAACGTCCCGCTGGCTCGCCGGAGCCGCCGTGGTAAGCCGGCACCAGGCTACCAAAGTAGTTAGCGATCATACTGTCATAGGCGGCAGTATGTTCGAAGGCTTTGATCGCCAGGTCGAAACGGGTTGCCAGCGTCAGGGAGTTCTCGTTGGCATCCAGCTCAGCGATGATGGCGCTGTAGTCACTGCTCTTTACCACAATGGCCACATCTTTATGGTTCTTCGCGGCGGAGCGCACCATGGTCGGGCCACCGATATCGATATTTTCAACCGCATCTTCCAGCGAGCAACCTTCACGCGCCACGGTCTCGGCAAACGGATAGAGGTTTACCACCACAATATCGATTGGCGCGATCTGATGCTCAGCCATAATCGCATCATCCTTCCCGCGGCGACCTAAAATGCCACCATGCACTTTCGGGTGCAGCGTTTTCACGCGTCCATCCATCATTTCAGGGAAGCCGGTGTAATCCGAGACTTCGGTTACTGGCAGGCCTGCGTCAGCCAGCAAACGTGCAGTACCGCCAGTAGAGAGCAGTTCAACCCCACGGCTGGAGAGTGCCTGGGCGAATTCGATGATGCCGGCTTTGTCAGACACGCTGAGCAGCGCGCGGCGTAGAGGACGACGTTGTTGCATGGTGGTTATATCCCTTGGCTTTGGTTCGCAATTACTTTGGGTAGTGAAAGAGCGTTACATCAAGCTTAGCTGCTCCCTTTATATAGAGAGGCAAGATAAGTTTCAGGTAACGCCCCGAAAAGGGGAGGTGCAAACGTCGCGGGCATTGTAGCGAAAACGTTTGCGTGATGCTCGTCAAAATTGCCTGTTGATGATCAATGTGGATAACTTTGTGCATAACTGCGTATAAGGTGGCCTTTTGCTGTGGAATGCAGCAAACAGCGGGTTTATCGCAAATTAGCTGTTGCGGCCTGCGCGGAACTCCCTATAATGCGCAACCACTGAGACGGAACAACGGCTTACACAGCGGCGTGTCAGGAGGTTCAGAATGCGTTAAATCGCTTCCGAACCGCCGGAGAAAAACTTCTGAAAAACGGGGTTGACTCTGAGAGAGGAAAGCGTAATATACGCCACCTCGCAACAGCAAGCGAAGCTGCTGATTGCACTGCTCTTTAA